>DASQFN010000104.1 GCA_035633115.1 Gemmatimonadaceae bacterium
CCGGCCAAGGTAAGATTTGGAAATAGCGGTGAGACCGCTGATGATGCTCGCATAGGCTTCCTTCAAACGTACGTCGATTACGCCGCGAACGATGTCCTCGTTGAGGGCGGGAAGCGTTGATGCCGCATGGTTGAGAAGCAGCGCGAACTCATCGCCGGCGATGTCGTTTCCACCGCCGGACAACAGAACGGCGCGGGGCACCTTGCCGTCGCGGAGCAGTTTCTCCAGACGGCGTGCGAACTCCTCGAATTGCCCTGCGGAATGGGCCATGTCTTCAACGCAGTCTCCCTTGTGAGCCACGGACTCGACGTCGAAGAGGTGATCGTCCTCGAGCAACCGAAGCACGTCCTGCATGGGATAGTCGAACCACGAGTCGCCTTCGGCTATCAGCACCCCAGCGGATTTCCTCGCGCCAAACAAGGCTCGTGCTTTCGCCGGGACTCGCGCGGGCGCGCCGAGTCCGCGCCGGCGCGCAGGCATCTCCTTTTCGATGGCTGCGCGTTTGCGACGCTGTTTCGCGCGAAAGGCGATCACGTCCTCCGCAGCATTCCGTCCACTGGCAATAGCGGCGCGAACGTTGACCTCCGTTCGCGCCATACCACGCTTTGATGGAAGTTTCTTTTTCGGTGCCAAGTTTCCTCCTTATGTCACCGCTCTACGGGGAACGTCTTCAGCAATGCTTCGAGCGCACCAAGTTTCGCACCCAGTTTGACTTTCAGTGTTTTGCGGCACGACGAGTCGAATTTCAGCGGTCCCACGACATACTTGAACTCCCTGCCTTCGTTGAACCACATAGGGCAATCTTTCGCGCCGCGTGTGTGCGAGCCCACGTCTCCATAGAAGCCGGCTAGGCCGCAAACCATAGCGTTGGCTATCGCTCGATTCGTTTCGGGTCCTTCGGGAGCCATCTCGTCAAAACCTGCGACGGAAAAGATTAGGATCGGGGGCTTGCCTCGGTCTGGCCACCAGACGTAATAATTGAAATACTCGTTGTCGCGCATCCAATGACGCGTCACGCACGCCAATACTTCAACGCCAAGCTCCAGTGGGATACGTTGCAGCCGGTCAGTGAGATGATCGGCCCACAGATACGGCGTCCCTTCCTCTGAGTCGAGATCCCACACACCGAGCGGCACCGACAGTTCCACCAGTTCGAATCCGAAGACGGTTTGCGCTCGGCTCATTTCCGCCAGAGTCCGATCCAGCGCAGGGAAGACGTTGTCCATGTCCCAGACGGCGATACGCGCGACATGAGCCACCGTCGAGCGACGTGCGGACGCACGAACACCAGTCGTCGGCGCCCTCATGGGTGTTTTAGGCGGAGCGCAGAGCGTAGCGTTCGCATCGCGAGCATAGACAACCGGCACGGCCCAGTCGATCGGCTCTCCATGCAGGAGATAGTTGACTGCGATGCGCGCCTCGCGCGCCGACTGGCCGAGCGACATGCCCTGCGCAAGAGACCAGTAGAAATGCTGCGCAAACGACGTCGCAGACGAATCAAGCACGCTGTACTGATTCGCCACCAGCGCAGGCAATCCGTGCGCGACCAGCGACTGCGCCACACCCTTATTGAAGTCCGCGCGACCGCCGCGGCCGCTCTCGCAGGCGTTCAGAAACACCAGGCTCAACCCTCGTCCACGAAAGATCTCGCGTACGGACCGCTCGCCCAGAGGGTATTCGCCTCCGTTCTCGTTCACGAAGATCAGACAACCTTCGCCCCGCTTCTCGTCGTATACGCCGTGACCAATGAAATGCACCACCTGATATTTTCCTGTCGTGAGACGTCCGTGAATCTCGCGCGGTGTCGCGCGCGCCAGCGTCTCGATCTCGACGAGTCCCGCCTCGACTAGCGGCTCAAAGCCACGCTGGATCACTGCAAGCTCCTGATCGATCGACAGCCGTCCAAAACCTACGGGCTGTGCCGATACCACCAGGATTCGCAAAGGGCCATCCGCCTGAGTGATCGGGTCGGCCGGAACGTTTGTCAGCACGTTCCGAATGAAGTGAGTCTCCTCGGTTGCAAGAAAGCTCTTACGCCCATGGTCATACGCAAACTCCCACGGCTTTTCGGCAATCCAGGGAATCATCGACGTCAAAACGAGATCCAGCCGGCTCCGCTGACGAGTGCGTGCTTCGTCATACAGACGTCGCACGTCGCCCTGAAAGAGTGTGTCAAAGAGCTGTCC
>DASQFN010000105.1 GCA_035633115.1 Gemmatimonadaceae bacterium
GCCCTGCCAGCTGGATGGACCTCGGCCAATGGCGGGACTGGGCCAAATGATCCCTGGATCACAGCGTCAACAACGACAGTACCGGCAGGACGCACCCCGACCCTGGCAGCTTGGCATGACAACGACGGCTCGCCTTTCGAGTTTATCCGCCTGTTCTCGCCAACTGTGGTCGTTCCGACCCCTGCCGCGGGAGTCCAGTCATACGTCACGCTCGACTTCGACCTCAACTACAGCCTCGAAGACACTCCCTCGAAAATTTATGAGGCTTTCGATGGCCTGACGATACGGATCACTGATCTAACTACCGGAAATATTCTCCGTTCAGTGCTGGCCGAGGCTTTTGCCGAATTCATCAATACGGGGACGATCAAACACTTCCCCAAGCACACGCTTCGCATCAACAACGCCAGCTACTTCCAGGACATGTCTGTCTGGTCAGGCGAATCTCCTGGGACGATACGCGTTTCCATGAAGTTCCCAGGCGAGGGAATGACGGGGAGGACCATTCAACTGCGCTTTGAGTACACCGAGGATTCCTCTGTTAATTGTACAGGCGCAGGACATACAGCTCCGTGCGGTGTGGCAGTTGATAACGTCGTGCTCAAACATATAGAGTCAACGGACGCAGGCGTTGATTGCGACCCAGCACCGACGCCACAGGTTTGCACCACTACCGTTACCGATGATCCAGACCGCCCACCGAGTGGTCTGAGTTCCTTTACAGTGACGAGTGGATCAAACTCGGTAACGGTTGATCATGCTAATGCTGGAAGTGGGTTGCAAACACTCGAGGTTCTCAGCGCTACCAATGTGATAGTGAATATACCTCCCTTCACGCCGGGTACATTTGATCCGGTGACGGTAACCTACACCGTAGTTAATCCGAATCAAGGGGCTGTATTCACATTAAGGGCGAGGAGCAGTTTTCACGGCATCTTAATTCGCGTGGAATGTCCGCCAACACCAACACCAACACCGACGCCAACACCAACACCGACTCCAACACCAACACCGACGCCAACACCAACTCCGACGCCAACGCCTGTGCCACAGGTTTGCACCACTACCGTTACCGATGATCCAGACCTACCGCCAAGTGGTCTGACTTCCTTTACAGTGACGAGTGGACCAAACTCGGTAACGGTTGATCATGTTAATGCTGGAAGTGGGTTGCAAACACTCGAGGTTCTCAGCGCTACCAATGTGATAGTGAATATACCTCCCTTCACGCCGGGTACATTTGATCCGGTGACGGTAACCTACACTGTAGTTAATCCGAATCAAGGGGCTGGATTCACATTAAGGGCGGCGAGCGGTTTTCACGGCATCCTAATTCGCGTGGAATGTGGTCCGCCTGTGCCGACGCCGACACCAACGCCGACGCCAACACCAACGCCAACGCCGACACCGACGCCAACACCAACTGCAACACCAACACCGACGCCACTGGATTGCACCACTACCGTTACCGATGATCCAGACCTACCGGGTGGTCTGACTTCCTTTACAGAGACGAGTGGACCAAACTCGGTAACGGTTGATCATATTAATGCTGGAAGTGGGTTGCAATCACTCACGGTTCTCAGCGCTACCAATGTGATTGTGAATATACCTCCCTTCACGCCAGGTACATTTGATCCGGTGACGGTAACCTACACTGTAGTTAATCCGAATCAAGGGGCTGGATTCACATTAAGGGCGGCGAGCAGTTTTCACGCCATCTTAATTCGCGTGGAATGTGGTCCGCCTGTGCCGACGCCAACGCCGACACCGACGCCGACGCCAACACCGACGCCACAGGATTGCACCACTACCGTTACCGATGATCCAGACCTACCGCCAAGTGGTCTGACTTCCTTTACAGTGACGAGTGGACCAAACTCGGTAACGGTTGATCATGCTAATGCTGGAAGTGGGTTGCAATCACTCACGGTTCTCAGCGCTACCAATGTG